>NZ_CP172056.1:3195000-3210000 GCF_049860565.1 Desulfitobacterium nosdiversum | reverse complement strand
ATAAAATGTACAGGATAGGTGGGAGACTAAGAAGCTAGGGCGCCAGCCTTGGTGGAGTCGCCGGTGGGATACCACTCTTTTTGTACTGAAATTCTAACTTAGACCCCTGAATCGGGGTTGAGGACCGTGTCAGGTGGGCAGTTTGACTGGGGCGGTCGCCTCCTAAAGAGTAACGGAGGCGCCCAAAGGTTCCCTCAGCGCGGATGGAAATCGCGCGAAGAGTGTAAAGGCAGAAGGGAGCTTGACTGCGAGACCAACAAGTCGAGCAGGGACGAAAGTCGGGCTTAGTGATCCGGTGGTACCGAGTGGAAGGGCCATCGCTCAACGGATAAAAGCTACCCTGGGGATAACAGGCTTATCTCCCCCAAGAGTCCATATCGACGGGGAGGTTTGGCACCTCGATGTCGGCTCATCGCATCCTGGGGCTGTAGTAGGTCCCAAGGGTTGGGCTGTTCGCCCATTAAAGCGGTACGTGAGCTGGGTTCAGAACGTCGTGAGACAGTTCGGTCCCTATCCGTCGCAGGCGCAGGAAATTTGAGAGGAGCTGTCCCTAGTACGAGAGGACCGGGATGGACGGATCACTGGTGTACCAGTTGTCTCGCCAGAGGCATAGCTGGGTAGCTATATCCGGATCGGATAAGCGCTGAAAGCATCTAAGCGCGAAACCGACCTCAAGATGAGATTTCCCACAGCACAAGCTGGTAAGACCCCTGAATGATGATCAGGTAGATAGGCCCGATGTGGAAGCACGGTGACGTGTGGAGCTGACGGGTACTAATCGGTCGAGGGCTTGACCTAAAACCGCAACGAAGGTTAAAACCTAACCGGGGCTCAAACGAAGGTTAGGAGAAGAATCTAAAGACTTAAAAGAAACGAAAATCTGTGCAGTTTTGAGGGAACAGCGAAAGCTGAAAACTCAAAAGATCTGGTGATAATGCCGGAGGGGTTCCACCCGTTCCCATACCGAACACGGAAGTTAAGACCTCCAGGGCTGAGGGTACTTGGACCGCAGGGTCCTGGGAGAGTAAGTCGTCGCCAGGTAAGCAAAAGCAAGGAGACTGTCTGAATAAGATGGTCTCTTTGCTTTTTTACTACGTAAAAAACTTCATAAGATTCTTTTAAAAAGTAAATTTTTTGGGTCGGTTCCACCCGTTCGATCCTGCGCCGGTAAGTCATTTTTTGTGGCGTGCGGCTTGGCCGAAAGGGTATACTATATCATTTTCGTATACCGAACACGGAAGTTAAGACCTCCAGGGCTGAGACGTAAAGACAGGGGATGTCTTTTTGGGGCCAGCGCTATGGCGGGTTAGACATTCTGAGAAGCGCGGCCCTACTTGGAGCGCAGGGTCCTGGGAGAGTAAGTCGTCGCCAGGTAAGCAAAAGCAGGGAGACCGTCTGATAAAGAGGGTCTCTTTGCTTTTTACTTCGTAAAAACTGAATTGTGCAAGATTCTTTGGGGTCGGTTCCACCCGTACGCCTGCGCCGGTAAGTGATTCTATGGGGCATGCGGCTTGGCCGAAAACGATATCCTATATCATTTTCGTATACCGAACACGGAAGTTAAGACCTCCAGGGCTGAGAATAAGGAAGGAATATTTGGTGACTTATAGAAATTGAGATAAGGAAAACTCAAGTAGCTTTACTGTTAAGATAATAATTTAAACTTTATCTTGATAAAGGTCGAGATAAAGATTTCCATTTGATGCAACTGCGGCAAAAACAATATCTTCGATCTTCATAACCCCTTTTTTTCTGAGCTCTTTATACAGCCATTCAGAATTTAAGTTTCTTTGAGTGAGATTGTTCATTAGTATTTTACCGTCTAAAATAACCTCAGTTACGAGTCCCTCATAATGTGTTGTTATATTTAGATCCTGTGGAGTTAAGGGGTTATATTGAGACTTTAAGAGGATGCTTAACTCTCCGCTTGGTTCGAGAATGGCAAATTCAACTTTACTCAGATCAAAAACGTTTTCCTGACGAAGCTGCTGCATTAAATAATCAAATGAATAGTTAAGCTTTTGTAGAGTATTTTCTAGAATTTTTCCGTTTTTAATTAAAAGAGTAGGTTCACCGGCGAGAATTTTACGTATTGGCTTAAACTTAAATGAAAAATATGAGAAAAGGACAAGTATGAATGTAGTTCCAGCTATAGATAAAATAAAGTTTGAAATGCTTATCTTAAGATTGAATGCTAAATTGCCGGAAATTGTTCCAAGCAAAGCTCCTGCCGTGTAATCAAAATAGGTTAAGTTAGAGAGACTTCTTTTAGTAAGTAGCTTAGTAGCAAGCAATAGTAATGTAACTGCTAAAACGATTCTAAGTAAGATATTAAAGGGCTCAAACAAGTTATTCCCTCCTTGGCTGAAACCTTTTTTATCCTTATTTTGTTCTTAATCTATAGTTTTTACTAACGGTCAACTTAATAAAACGAATAAGAAAAAATCTATTATGCTAATATTGTTGTGGTGGAGAAATTCTTTTAGTATCATTTTATAGACACCGAGAGAAAGAAGGAGAGAATAATGTTAAAACCGCTTCGAAGAACTGATCGAGAGATGGACATGAATTTAGTAAATTCATTATTATCTTCAGGAGAATATGGGGTTCTATCTTCTACAGGCGACAATGGGTATTCCTATGGTATACCGCTAAGTTATGTATTTATGGATAACTCAATATATTTTCACTGTGCAACAGATGGGCATAAGCTTGAAAATATTCGTTTTAATAATAAAGTATCATTCTGTATTGTCGGAGAAACAGAACCACTTCCTGAAAAATTCAGCATGAAGTATCAAAGTGTAGTAATTTTCGGAGAGGCATATGAGGTTTTTGATGAGGAAAAACAGAAAGCTTTAATAAATTTAGTAGAGAAATACGCAATTCAAAATATAGAGAAAGGCAAAAAGCTTATCGAAAGTAATGAGTACAAAAGCAAAACAAAGGTATTTAAAATAGATATAGAACATGTTTCGGGAAAGATTAGAAGTTAGCATTAGGGATTGGATATCTCAAGATAATATCTGATAAAATAACCCCTTGTAAAACGACATCAGTGTCTTTATAATTAAAGACACTGATGTCGTTTATTTAATATAGAGTAACTTATAGAGTAACTTATAGGGTTAGGAGCGTTTTAAAATGGCACCGAAAGTTAGTTTAGAGCACAAGGAAAGAAAAAGACAGGAGATTTTACAAGCAGCCTTGAGAGTTTTTCGTGAAAAAGGATTTGAGCCAACTACAATGCAGGATATTGTTATTGAAGCAGGAATCAGTCGTGGAGGTCTCTATTCGTATTTTTCAAGTACTGAAGAAATATTTTTGACCTTAGTCAAACAATTTGACGATTTAAGATTGAATGCTCTTGATGAGTTATGTAGGATGTATGGTTCGGGTTGGGAAGCCTTCGATGCCTTTCTCAAAGGCTTGGAGAACGGTCTTATAGGGATTGCTTCAACTCCGACTCCAGTTATGTTTGAGTACTCAGTCATTAGTTGGCGAAAAAAAGATGTCAAACTTGAGATGATGGGATATCAGGATTGGATTAAACACTTTACTGCATTTCTAGAAACCGGAGTACGCAATGGTGAATTTCACCCGGAAATGCCACTGAATTTAATTGCTCAAATTTTATTATCGTTTATAAATGGTATAAGTTTCACTGTCATTGAATATGGACCTGAAGAAGTCGATGTTACTGGACAAATTCAAGGCCTAAGGGAAATGTTCAAAAAAATTCTGCAATATAAAGAGAACAAATAAACATTTTGTTCTTGTGATTTTAAGATTTTTAAACGAGGAGTGAGGTTTGTAATGAAAAAAACAATGATTATCATTGGAGCCGGAATTGCAGGACTATCGACGGGCTGTTATGGACAAATGAACGGTTATTCAACAGAAATATTTGAATTGCATAATCTTCCGGGGGGATTGTGTACTTCTTGGAAGCGTAAAGGGTACACGTTTGATGGCTGTATTCATTGGCTCGTTGGATCGAATAAAAACAGCAGTATGTATAAAATGTGGGAGGAGTTAGGCGTGGTCCAAGGTCAGAAATTTGTAAACCATGATGAGTTCACTCGCATAGTTGCTAAGAATGGTAAAACCTTTATTCTTTATACTAATGTTGACCAGCTTGAAAAGCATATGAAGGAACTTGCTCCCGAAGATACACCGCTTATCAGGGAATGGTGTAATGTTATTAGAGATTTATCTAAAGTGGATTTCCCGTTAGACATTGAAGAATACAGTTTAGGTGAAAAAATAAAAACAATTAAAGAATTATGGCCACTTATTAAAAACTTTAGAAAATACAGCAAAACTTCAGTTGAAAGTTTTGCTGAGCGATTCAAAAATCCTTTCATGCGTGAAGTGATCCCACAAATTTTTGGGTTAGATGAATTTTCGCTGATTCCACTGCTTTTCACACTAGCATGGATGAATGCCGAGAATGCTGCTTTTCCGATTGGAGGTTCACTTGCCTTCGCCCATAAGATAGAGAAAAAGTATTTGGAACTAGGGGGAACGATTCATTACAACTCTCCGGTAAAAAAAATTATAGTTAAAGAACATAAAGCAATTGGAATTGGGTTAGAAGATGGCCGAGAGTTTTTTGCTGATTATATCATTTCGGCAGCTGATGGGCATAAAACAATTTTTGAAATGCTCGAGGGGAAATATGTTGATGACAAAATTTCAGGATATTATCGCGATCTGCCCATATTTAAACCGGAGATTCAAGTCTCTATTGGTGTAAATCGGGACTTATCGAATGAACCCCATTCAGTCAAAATTCCCTTAACTTCCCCCATAGATATTGGCGGTCAGAAATATTGGAATTTAGGCTTTAAACACTATTGTTATGATGCCTCCCTGTCCCCGCAAGGAAAATCTGTTGTTGTTGCTCTGCTTACTTCAAATTATGATTTCTGGTCAGAATTATATAAGACACCTGAAAAATATACCGCTGAAAAAGAGCGTATTTCTTCTGCAGTTATAGAGAGTCTTGAAGAACTTTACCCTGGCATATCTGTCCAGGTTGAAGTCATTGATGTAGCTACACCAATGACTTATGAGCGGTACACGGGTAATTGGCAAGGATCAATGGAAGGATGGTTACCGAGTACGAAAGGCTTTGGCATTAGGATGAGAAAGGACCTTCCTGGACTGAAAAATTTCTTTATGGCAGGACAATGGGTTGAGCCTGGAGGTGGAATACCAACAGCGGCTTTATCTGGAAGAAATTTAATGAAAAAGTTATGCAAAAAAGACCACACTCAGTTTATTAAAAAGGGATAATTCAAATAATAAACAAAGATTTGAATACCGAGCTGCTTCGTTTTAATATGGAGTGGCTCTTTTAACACAAAATTGCTTTTCTCTTCAGATCAGAGTAAGGTATTGATTGAGGTGATTTTAGTGCAAGCCAAAAACTGGATTCCTGAATTAGAAGAATTAGCGATAATCGCGGGAAAAATCATTCAGCGAGGATTTGAAAGCACCAAAACGGTCCATGAGAAATCTTCAGCGATGGATATTGTCACCGAGTTTGACACTGAGGTTGAGAACGTTTTACGTAAGGAAATTAATACTCGGTATCCCGACCATTTAGTCCTCGGTGAGGAAGAGGAATTTCGGACGCAGGGTGGTTTTGGAGCATATCTGCCACGGAAGGGGTATGTTTGGGTTATTGATCCAATCGATGGTACCTTGAATTTTGCTTCAGGTATTCCGCTTCTTGCAGTTTCGATAGCTCTTTTTCACGAGGGAGAATTATTAGCGGGAGTAGTATATAACCCCATCATCAAGGAAATGTTCAGTGCCCAAAAAGGAGCAGGAGCTACATTAAATAATCAGGTGATAAAAGTAAAAAAAGATTCTGGCTTAGCTCGGGCAATAGTGGCAGTATCAGTTGCTCGCCGCAAGAAGGATTTAGAGCTGTCAAGGCTTGCAGATAAAGTGGGGGGAATGCGAGCTCTTGGAACTGCCGCAGTTGCGTTGGCTTACGTTGCTGCAGGCCGGCTTGACGCATATTGGGAAGTAAACTTAAATTTGTGGGATGTCGCTGCGGGAGTACTTTTAGTTGAAGAGGCAGGGGGAGAAGTTATGATACCTAACCAAGAAAGAGAGTATCCCGTGAAGATTGCGGAAATAATAGGAGCAGGGAACAAACCAAAACGTTATCTTAACGTATTAAAAAGCAAGAATAGTGAGTAAAATAAGATTTAGATAGATTTAATAATATACGTAAGAGATTATATACAGGAATTAACCATTTAGTAAAGTCTAAATGTAAAAAATTCTTGCTTTAAAATTGTTCGTAAATTATTAAAAATTATAGTCAAAAAAGTATTTGACAACTGAAGCTTGTCCATGTATTATAGTTATTGCGCTAACGGCCCGTTGGTCAAGCGGCTTAAGACACCGCCCTTTCACGGCGGCTACACGGGTTCGAATCCCGTACGGGTCACCAAATTCCGGGCGATTAGCTCAGCTGGGAGAGCGCCTGCCTTACAAGCAGGATGTCGGCAGTTCGATCCTGTCATCGCCCACCAAAACAAGGCCCCGTGGTGTAGTGGTTTAACATGCCTGCCTGTCACGCAGGAGATCGTCGGTTCAAATCCGATCGGGGTCGCCATTTCCAATTTCATAGTTTTTCTTTAATGTGGGTAGGTGGCCGAGTGGTTAAAGGCGGCAGACTGTAAATCTGTTCCGGAAGGTACGGTGGTTCGAATCCATCCCTACCCACCACTAAACATCGCGGGGTGGAGCAGCGGTAGCTCGTCGGGCTCATAACCCGAAGGTCATCGGTTCAAATCCGGTCCCCGCAACCAAAGGTATTGAGTTGCTCGAAAGAGTGGCTGAATATAAATATTGATTGGGGTGTCGCCAAGCGGTAAGGCACCAGACTTTGACTCTGGCACTCGTAGGTTCGAATCCTGCCACCCCAGCCACTAGTGAGCCATTAGCTCAGTCGGTAGAGCACCTGACTTTTAATCAGGGTGTCCCGCGTTCGAGTCGCGGATGGCTCACCATTTTATTGCGGGTGTAACTCAGTGGTAGAGTGTCACCTTGCCAAGGTGAAAGTCGCGAGTTCGAATCTCGTCACCCGCTCCAATTACACATGCGCTCGTGGCTCAGCTGGATAGAGTGTCTGACTACGAATCAGAAGGTCGGGGGTTCGAATCCCTCCGAGCGCACCATTTAACTCTTTATTTAATGAAGAAAAGATTAAGACCTAAAATGCCGTTATAGCTCAGTTGGTAGAGCGTATCCTTGGTAAGGATAAGGTCACCAGTTCAATCCTGGTTAACGGCTCCATGAATGCGGGAGTGGCGGAACTGGCAGACGCGCACGTTTGAGGGGCGTGTGGGTAACACCGTACGGGTTCAAGTCCCGTCTTCCGCACCAAAAAGTTAATATTGCGGAGAAGTACTCAAGAGGTTGAAGAGGACGGTTTGCTAAACCGTTAGAGTGGGTAACTGCTGCGAGGGTTCGAATCCCTCCTTCTCCGCCATGATAAAACACTATTCCTCGATAGCTCAATGGTGGAGCAACCGGCTGTTAACCGGTAGGTTGTAGGTTCGAGTCCTACTCGGGGAGCCATGGCAGGGTAGCCAAGTGGTCTAAGGCAAGCGGTTCATACCCGCTCATCCGAGGGTTCAAATCCCCCCCCTGCTACCAAAACATGCGGGTGTAGCTCAATGGTAGAGCGCTAGCCTTCCAAGCTAGTTACGTGAGTTCGATTCTCATCACCCGCTCCATACATAAAAAGTACCGTGCTGATTTCAGTACGGTTTTTTTATCTTATTAAATAATTTCTAATATCAATACAAATTAGGATGTTTTAAAAAATTACAAGGGCTTCCTAAGATAACAAAATATACATAGAACTAGACCGGAGGAAAAAATAAAGTCTTCGCGTATAGTTATATTGGAAAGCGAATTTTCGTCTTTCTCATGTAGTGGTTACCTTCTTTTGGGCTCTCTTTAATGAGAGTCCTCTTTTTATTATTTCTTAGAACTTGTTTTGAAAAATAATTTCTTAAAAGTAGATATTAAATTATTTATAGAACTCTAAGTTAAGGTTAAGGTTTTTTATCATACCCGAAAGTAAATATAAAGATCATTTAGTTTAGTTTGACACTTAAAATTAACAATTAAGTACGTTTATATATTAATATTATTCTTTTAATAATCAGTAATTTTAAGCTGATTTATAGGCTTATAAGACTGTATTTAACGGGTAAAATAATGAAATGCAAATATTGCTCTTTTCGTAAAATATGATAAATTTGCACGAAAAAAGGTTGACATAGATATGGAATTCAGATATACTAACAAATGTTCTCGCGAAAAACGGCCCGTTGGTCAAGCGGCTTAAGACACCGCCCTTTCACGGCGGCTACACGGGTTCGAATCCCGTACGGGTCACCAATTTCCGGGCGATTAGCTCAGCTGGGAGAGCGCCTGCCTTACAAGCAGGATGTCGGCAGTTCGATCCTGTCATCGCCCACCAAAACAAGGCCCCGTGGTGTAGTGGTTAACATGCCTGCCTGTCACGCAGGAGATCGTCGGTTCAAGTCCGATCGGGGTCGCCATTTCCAATTTCATAGTTTTTCTTTAATGTGGGTAGGTGGCCGAGTGGTTAAAGGCGGCAGACTGTAAATCTGTTCCGGAAGGTACGGTGGTTCGAATCCATCCCTACCCACCACTAAACATCGCGGGGTGGAGCAGCGGTAGCTCGTCGGGCTCATAACCCGAAGGTCATCGGTTCAAATCCGGTCCCCGCAACCAAAGGTATTGAGTTGCTCGAAAGAGTGGCTGAATATAAATATTGATTGGGGTGTCGCCAAGCGGTAAGGCACCAGACTTTGACTCTGGCACTCGTAGGTTCGAATCCTGCCACCCCAGCCACTAGTGAGCCATTAGCTCAGTCGGTAGAGCACCTGACTTTTAATCAGGGTGTCCCGCGTTCGAGTCGCGGATGGCTCACCATTTTATTGCGGGTGTAACTCAGTGGTAGAGTGTCACCTTGCCAAGGTGAAAGTCGCGAGTTCGAATCTCGTCACCCGCTCCAATTACACATGCGCTCGTGGCTCAGCTGGATAGAGTGTCTGACTACGAATCAGAAGGTCGGGGGTTCGAATCCCTCCGAGCGCACCATTTAAACTCTTTATTTAATGAAGAAAAGATTAAGACCTAAAATGCCGTTATAGCTCAGTTGGTAGAGCGTATCCTTGGTAAGGATAAGGTCACCAGTTCAATCCTGGTTAACGGCTCCATGAATGCGGGAGTGGCGGAACTGGCAGACGCGCACGTTTGAGGGGCGTGTGGGTAACACCGTACGGGTTCAAGTCCCGTCTTCCGCACCAAAAAGTTAATATTGCGGAGAAGTACTCAAGAGGTTGAAGAGGACGGTTTGCTAAACCGTTAGAGTGGGTAACTGCTGCGAGGGTTCGAATCCCTCCTTCTCCGCCATGATAAAACACTATTCCTCGATAGCTCAATGGTGGAGCAACCGGCTGTTAACCGGTAGGTTGTAGGTTCGAGTCCTACTCGGGGAGCCATGGCAGGGTAGCCAAGTGGTCTAAGGCAAGCGGTTCATACCCGCTCATTCGAGGGTTCAAATCCCCCCCCTGCTACCAAAAACATGCGGGTGTAGCTCAATGGTAGAGCGCTAGCCTTCCAAGCTAGTTACGTGAGTTCGATTCTCATCACCCGCTCCATTTATACAAAAGTATTGTGCTATTTACTTGAAAAAATATAATTACTAATATGCGGGTGTAGCTCAATGGTAGAGCGTTAGCCTTCCAAGCTAGTTACGTGAGTTCGATTCTCATCACCCGCTCCATTTATATAAAAGTACTATGCTGGATTCAGTATGGTTTTTTGTTTAATGAGATAAAACTAATGTTTCACAGTTTCTCAACAAGAACAAACGTTTTTCGACAAAGAATCCTATGGAAATAACCCCCTAATTTGCAGTAAAATGTTCATTGTGAGTCGAAGGAAAGGAAGTCGAAAATTGCTGTGGAATCTCAAATAACGCGTTTGTTAAAGTTTATTGAAGAAACGCGGAAGGAACTTAATCAATTAGGCATGTGTAAACCTCTTACTGACCCGGAAGTAATAGACTTGAGTCAGAGGCTTGATTTATTACTTAATGAATATCAGAAACAACATTATGGGCTAAGATGTCAACGCCTTGGTGCTTGATGAGGTATCAACACTAGTTTCGTTACAGTAAAGACTTATGTAAAAGAGAGCCTTTATGGCTCTCTCATTTTATGAGGATATGAGTTTATTTACTGATTCTAGGCACGTTTTTCTACTCCTTGTTTGTTTCTCCCAATCGTTCTATTTGAGGCTCATAGATCTCTTTTTTGATTTCTTGAAAGTGTTCCTCAGCTTCAGGATATTTTTTAGCTAACATCTCTCTTCGTTCATCCTTGTTCAAAAAAAACGCCTCCTTTTGATGTATTACGTTAAAAGTATTTCCTGGTTTCCCAAAAATGATGTTGGAATTTTTTATTAAAGATTATTTAATTTTTTTCGAAGACTTTATAATATTCATCAGAATATATTATTTTGTAATCCTCGTCATAGGGAAGGTAAGTATCGAGTATATCATTTTTGGAAACAATCAGGTGGGTAAAATTATATTTATCTAAAACGTTGCGGTAAAATATACCCCCGCTTTGCAGCAAGTAGTATTCCCGCATAATATCATCTTTTTTGTTATTTTTCTTTATAAATACTTCAGCCCTAGCATCTATATAGGGTTTAAGCCCCATAAATTCAGCATAGTTTCCGTCATTATATCCTGTATAAAGCACAATATTCTTTGTATCTGTATTTTTGAGTAAATAGTTAACTACACCTGATAAAGACATGTTTTGAACTTGTTTTTGAGTGCTTCTATATTTGGAGTACATACCAACGCCAATTGCTATACACAAAAGAAGGATCAATATTTTTCTCAGCACTTTCAAGTTCCGAGAAGGATGAGCATTTGTCTTAGGTAAACTTACATTTTTTAAATAATAAGCTAGTGGTGCAATGCCACAGATACTGAATAAAGAAAAACTTCTTATAGAGGATAGTGTCATCACTGCGGTACCCATTGAAAGCAGAACATAACGGAGCCGGGTTTTGCCTTTTTTGTAAACACAATATACTAATATTAAGCAGAACATACATCCATAAATAACCATGCCCCAAAGATCGTTAATATTAGGTGCTTTCATTTCTAATACTAAGCTGCTTATTTCCTTATAACCATAGGATCTAAATAAATACGTCATCCCGTCAACTCTATAAGGGTTGATAAAACCGACTAAAAACATAATTGCAATAATTATAAACAGTGATTTTCTCGAGTATCCCTGTCCTTTTATAAATAACAGCTTAAACTTAAAGGAATCTATAATATAGGGAATAAGTACTATAAATAAAACAGGCCACATAGCTGCTTGAAGATTAATCTGCAAAACCGATAAAAGGGGTAGATAGAAAAGGTATTTTACATTTCGAGTAGATATATAACTTTCTAACAAATACATTTCAATGGCTATAATTAGCAACAGAAATATGTAAGGGCGCTGAACCATAAACGGACTGATAAATACACTGATAAATAAACTTACTGCATATGAAACGAAAAAATTGTCTTCAGATATACGCATGCTCAATCGAAATACTGCATAAATTATTCCGGCTTCTACCAAAGAAGTAAAAAAAGTTAATCCAAATGCACCAAAGGTACTGTATATAACCCAGAAAATTACTGACGTTAACCATTGCTGCATAACATAGGACATCCCCTGGTGAAGGGTGAAAGGTTCTGTATAGGGAATACCATTTTGGAGTACATATCTGCCGTTGTTTAATATAAACCATATATCATTGTCTAATACCTGATTGATAAGAAGACATGGAATGAACAGTACTACAAAAAGCAGAATTCTATCCTTTGTATTGCTGACTCCTTGCCTTGATACTTTTACGGCCAACTAATTCCGCTCCTTTTTATTTAAATTTGTTTCGTGATATTCTGTTTCCGTGTTTACACTCCAGATTTTATCTTTGGTTTTATTACCTGCTGAGATAGACTTCACTGCCTCAATGGCTGTTAACATCGAGTGATCCATGTTGTTATACCGGTGCTGGCCGTTTCTTCCTATACAATATAAGTTTTCTATGGTGTTAAGATAGGCTTTAACATCGTCGAAATTTTCGTAGCTTCCAAAGTACGCTGGGTATGCTTTTGAAACCTTAATTCGTACGCTATCCAGAATATTGGTCTCTTCGATTACCTGAATTTTCACAAGCTCCTCAATGGCGAAATTAATAAAATCTTGATCTGACATATTCCATAGTTCGTCGCCCTCATTACAAAAGTATTCAAGTCCGATCCAGACCGTGTTCTCGGGATCTCTTACCATATAGGGGGACCAATTGTTAAAAATCTGGATTCGTCCCAGTTTTACATCCGGTTCTTGGATGTATAACCAGCAGTCCGGGATAATATCCGAAATGGTTTTTAAGTTCGTAGTATTTTTGAGTTTTAATTTATTGAGGAGCAGGCCAACCGTAATAAAATCACGATAAGGAAGATTTAGCGCAGTGTCCAGCACATTTTTGGGAACCTGGCAGTCGAAGGCATTAATCAGGTCGCAGATTGGCATCGTTGAGATAAAATAATCAGCATCAATTTTTTTCTCTGTACCATTGGAGTTAACAATGACGGACTTTATCTTGTCATTTTCGATACAAACCTTTACAACCTGGGAATCAAGAATCAGCTCGCCGCCCATATTCTTAATTTCCTCTGACATGGTCTCCCATAACTGGCCTGGGCCCTTCTTCGGATAGGCAAAGGTTTCGATAAGCGATGTTTCCAGCTTCTTTTGTCTCAATACCTTTTTATGAAAAGGCTTTGTAAGCATTGAGATTATAGCCTTGCTAAGAGACAATCCTTTTATTCGCTGAGCCCCCCAGTCAGCCGATATTTCTTTAGGATGCTTGCCCCAGACTTTTTCTGTATAATCCATAAAAAACATTCTGTATAGTGAAATTCCAAATCTATTGATCATGAAATCCTCGAGAGAATTTTCCTGTCGCTTGAAGCAAGAAGACCATATATAACCCAGTCCTGCCTTAAAAGTATTCAAAAATCCTAAATTCATCAGGGTCTGAAACTTAAGTGAAATCGGATAATCGAAAAATTTCCTTAGATAAAGAATCCGGGATACTCTAGATCTAATTAAAAGTACTCTTTCTTCCTTTTCGGGGTCCGGTCCGCCATCATTTAAAGGTATTTCCCGATTGAGTTGTTTATCATCTTTTGAGGGAGCTCCTTGCAAAGGCATTATGTTTTGCCATAGATCCATGATTTCAGAACTTTTGGAAAAGAAACGATGTCCGCCTATGTCAATTCTGTTTCCATTATGTATTGAAGTTCGAGAAATGCCGCCGACAAAGCTCTCCTTTTCTATAATGATCGGATGAATATCAGTATCCTTTAATAGTTTATACGCAGCTGTCAGCCCGGCTGGACCTGCACCGATAATAAGCGCTTTTTGTTTTGAGTTCATGTTATATACTCCTATACCTTAAATTTGTTATCTTATAGTCCCTTTTTTGAAAATACCAGGATTTTTCTAGCGCTATAATTCCATAACAGCACAATAAAAGTAACGATGATTTTTACGAATAAATAGTTTAGTTCCAATCCTTTTGTTCCCAGAAACATACCCAATTCGGTAAGAAAGAGTCCAATAATGCCGATTAACGAGAATACTGTGAAGTCTCGAAAACTCTTGCCTACTTTAGTCCCACGAACACTTGTAAAGACGAAATTAACGGAGAGGATATAATTAATGAGTAATCCAGCTGCAAAGCCCAGTCCTGTAGCTAGATAAAGTGAATACCATTCATTAGGAAGAAAGCGCTCTTTTAAAATGTACAGAACTCCAAAGTCCGCTATGAAAGCTAAACCACCAACTAAGACGTACCTTGAAAATTCAAAAATCAGTTGTATTCTGTTTCTGAATATATTCATAGATTAAAAACACCTCTATTGTAAATGCGCCATATATATCAAAACATTACATAATATTCTATGAAAATACTTCTTTCCCTTTATAATATCAACACTTTATACGTATCTGCGTTCGAATTCTGGAATTCGCAAGTTGGAATAGGAGTAGATTTTTGGGAAAAGGTAAGGCCGCCTTAAATAAGGCGGCCATCATATCTTAATTGGCTGGAATCAATAGTTTTGTAACGGAAACCCTAAACCAGCTCGCTTTGCTTACGATGGAAAAGTGATAGATGTTGAGCAGATTGTCTAATGTAAATGAAGAAAAGTTTGCTGGGAACCGTATGAAGACATTTACTTGCTAAAGTGAGATCGACGGTGAGCTGAAGTATGAGTTAAAAACGTGCAAGTAGATTCTGTGGAAGATGAAAGAGTTCTCGGGACAGTACCGAGGGCTCTTTTGTGCCTATTAATATAAATCTGTCTTTTGCCTAAAAACGAGTAAAGAAAAAGCACCGCAAAACCTTGCAGTGCTTGTATTCTTTTGGAGCGGAAGACGGGATTCGAACCCGCGACCCTCGGCTTGGGAAGCCAATGCTCTACCACTGAGCCACTTCCGCATCAACGTTTATTATTATACCCGAAATAATCGGAGAGTCAAGCTCTTAATTTTTTAGATGATAATCGCATTATTATTGAAGGAAGAAAAAGTAAAGCGAGAAATTAAGAACATAAAAAAATAAACAAGATAATAGCATTCATTAAAATAAATTTAAAAGCTTTAATACATTTAATGCTTTAATGTCTGTTAATGTTAATGTCTTAATGGCTGTCTTTTAAAATATTTGATTTTAGTGTTGACACTCATAACTATACTATGCTATTCTAACAAAGCGCTCAAGGACAGCCGTCCTGAAGCGAAAAAAAGCAGTTGACATTAAAAAATGAATCTG
>NZ_CP172056.1:515000-540000 GCF_049860565.1 Desulfitobacterium nosdiversum | reverse complement strand
TGTAATACCCGTGAAGATGCGGGTTACCTGCGACAGGACAGAAAGACCCCATGGAGCTTTACTGTAGCTTGACATTGGATTTTGGTATAAAATGTACAGGATAGGTGGGAGACAGAGAAGCTAGGGCGCCAGCCTTGGTGGAGTCGCCGGTGGGATACCACTCTTTTTGTACTGAAATTCTAACTTAGACCCCTGAATCGGGGTTGAGGACCGTGTCAGGTGGGCAGTTTGACTGGGGCGGTCGCCTCCTAAAGAGTAACGGAGGCGCCCAAAGGTTCCCTCAGCGCGGATGGAAATCGCGCGAAGAGTGTAAAGGCAGAAGGGAGCTTGACTGCGAGACCAACAAGTCGAGCAGGGACGAAAGTCGGGCTTAGTGATCCGGTGGTACCGAGTGGAAGGGCCATCGCTCAACGGATAAAAGCTACCCTGGGGATAACAGGCTTATCTCCCCCAAGAGTCCATATCGACGGGGAGGTTTGGCACCTCGATGTCGGCTCATCGCATCCTGGGGCTGTAGTAGGTCCCAAGGGTTGGGCTGTTCGCCCATTAAAGCGGTACGTGAGCTGGGTTCAGAACGTCGTGAGACAGTTCGGTCCCTATCCGTCGCAGGCGCAGGAAATTTGAGAGGAGCTGTCCCTAGTACGAGAGGACCGGGATGGACGGATCACTGGTGTACCAGTTGTCTCGCCAGAGGCATAGCTGGGTAGCTATATCCGGATCGGATAAGCGCTGAAAGCATCTAAGCGCGAAACCGACCTCAAGATGAGATTTCCCACAGCACAAGCTGGTAAGACCCCTGAATGATGATCAGGTAGATAGGCCCGATGTGGAAGCGCGGTGACGTGTGGAGCTGACGGGTACTAATCGGTCGAGGGCTTGACCTAAAACCGCAACTAAGGTTAAACCTAACCGGGGCTCAAACGAAGGTTAGGGTAGAGAATCTGAAGACTTAAAAGAAAACAATCTGTGCAGTTTTGAGGGAACAGCGAAAGCTGAAAACTCAAAAGATCTGGTGATAATGCCGGAGGGGTTCCACCCGTTCCCATACCGAACACGGAAGTTAAGACCTCCAGGGCTGAGGGTACTTGGACCGCAGGGTCCTGGGAGAGTAAGTCGTCGCCAGGTAAGCAAAGCAGAGAGACCGTCCGATAAAGATGGTCTCTCTGCTTTTTTACTACGTAAAAAACTTCTGTTAGATTCTTTTAGAAAGTAAATTTTTCGGGTCGGTTCCACCCGTTCGATCTTGCACCGGTAAGCGATTCTGTGGGGCATGCGGCTGGCCGAAAAGATATACCATACCTTTTCGTATACCGAACACGGAAGTTAAGATCTCCAGGGCTGAGACGTAAAGACATAGTATGTCTTTACGGGGCTAGCGACATGCTAATTAGATATACTGAGAAGGCGCAGCCCTACTTGGATCGCAGACAAAACAATCTAGTAGATTGAGTAATAAAAATGGGCTGCCGCATTACAGAAAAATTCTGTACTTAGCAACAGCCTCGTCGACAGTCGATTGAAATTATAGACAACTAGGATTTTATTTATTATCCTGACCCTCCGGTGTTTCTTGCTTATCTGGTAATGGAGTTTTACAAAACGGGCATGTTTTCAGTCTGGTACTGCCCACGATAGGAACTTTCTTTTTGCAATTTGGGCACTCTACCGGCTTGTTAACAGATGCTGGTCTAAAACACATAATAAATGCCTCCTTGATTACTTATAATCTTTAGATTCTGGTCAATGAATCCGACAGATATAAATAATTGCAAGAAGCGTGCCATTAGATGAATGCCCTTGAGATCGGCTCAAATCAAGGGTTCCAACATAACCAGCAATATTTTATTAATCTCTTTTTGACATTTTTAAACTTTCATTTAAGCTGAAGAAAGCAGAAATCCTAAGAATCCGAAATAATCTTTTTTTACGATGGTGTATCATTTTAATATTTTTAAAATAGCTTATATCTAAATTCAATGTTGAATCTGATAATCTTTTAACTTCCGATATAAGGTTGAACGGCTTATTCCCAGTATTTCGACTGCTCTATCCATATTATTGTCTGAACGCAACAGGGCTGTTTCTATTGCTATTTTCTCAAGGTTATCTAAGCGAAGCATCTCATCATTAACCGTTGTATTATTATCTATCGAATTGGAATCTATCATAATATAATTCGGTAGATTATCTGGGTTAATTTGACCTTTTTGAGCTGTATTCACCGCATAAGTCATGGCATTTTGCAATTGACGGACATTCCCAGGCCACTTGTACTCATTAATAATCTTCTGTGTCTCAGGAGAAACCTTTGGGATTTTCCATCCCTGTTTGTTACAATATTTCTCGATAAAATGTTTGGACAGAATTTCTATATCATTACCTCTATTCCGTAAAGGAGGTATGTTAATCGTTAATACAGAAAGCCGGAAATAAAGATCCTCGCGATATTGCTTTTCTTTTACCATGCTGTAGAGATCTTTATTGGTAGCGCTGATCAGTCTAAAATCAACTTTCTTATAGCGACGACCACCGACACGCATTACCTGCTTATCTTCTAACGTTCTTAATAAAACAGCCTGAATTTCGAGAGGCATATCGCCAATTTCATCAAGGAAGAGTGTCCCCCCATTGGCCAGCTCAATTTTACCGGGTCTTCCGCTGCGTTCGGCGCCTGTAAAGCTGCCTCCTTCATAACCAAATAGCTCGCTTTCAATCAGCTCTCGCGGCATTGCTGCACAATTTACCGCTATAAAGGGTCCCTGGAGTCTATACGCATTGTGAATAGCTTGGGCAAAGAGTTCTTTGCCCGTACCGCTTTCTCCGATCAATAAGATATTATCACTTAAATTAGCAAACCGCTGCGCATATTCAATACTTCTTTTTAACTCTTTACTTTTCCCAACGAGATCTTCGAAGTTATAGTTGGCAACAGCACCTGAGCGGCTAACAACCATTGCATTAATCTTTTCCACATGATTAAATCGCAAAACAGCAACATCAATATATTCAGTATTTGGACTAAAAATAGGTTGAATATGGATTATATATGAATGTTCATCATTCTCAATACAAAGAGGTTCCTCAATGGACGTACTTCTCCCTTCTTCTATTGCTGACATAAGGCGGGAGTGGCTGCACAAGAATTCGCTGATATTTCTATTTTGATCTCCTATTTCTATTTTTAATATCCGGGCACCTTCATGGTTGGTATGTATTATAGTTCCGGCTCGATCGATAGCAATAATCCCTTCATCCAGAAAATTAGAGATAGCTTTAATCGTGGCATGAGATAAACTCAAGCTTTCATGGGCAATTTTCAAATTCTGGTAACTTTCTTTTAAGCTTTTATTGCTCTTAATCAGTTTCAACTGCCCCTCGGCAGCTACCGCTAATGAAGTAATAAGGCCAAGCGTATGTGAATTTAAATTTTGAAAACTATCTAACCAAGGTTTATCCATCAGAGGCTGGCTTAAAATCAGAGTCGCGATAACATCGCCATTTTCATTCATAATAGGTGCGGCAGAAGCAATAAGATCGTTTAAAGCGACACAATAGTGTTCAGGCCCCATCAATTGCACGGGACGTTTGAGACGTACACATAAAGAATGAACACACGTGCCTATTGTACTTTCGTTCCACACTAAACCTTCCGTAGTCATTCTCATCATTTCGCCTTCCTGTAACAGGAATACTCCATCTCGATTGCATAAATAGAGAATATAACCACAGGTTAATATGGCCATGCTCTTGAAAGTATTGATTAAAGGTTTGATAACTTGGATTAGTTTGGAATTTTCTTCAAGTATCTCCTCGAATTCATCATGATTTAACTGCGGCTTGGTTAACTTGATATAGGGATTAATTCCGAATTCGCGTGACCTATACCAAGATTCAAGGACATCAGCGTGCAAGTTTTCACATGCACATGGATCCTCATTGTTTAAAAACCTTTTTTTGCAATCTAAAATTCCTTCCCAACGTTTTTTAGAGATTAAGTCATAATTTTGGTTCATTAATTGCTTTATTTGTGCTTCTGAACTATTTCGATCCATACTTATCAATGGCAACTGTAACACCTTCCTCAAATTACTGATATAAATGGTAGATACAAGTCAATTCCATGAAGCATTAGGATCAATTTAATTGCTGAATCACGCAAATTGTTTTACAATTATTGTTTTCTATGCTTTTAAGTGATTCTCCTGCTTAAAAGCATAGATGGTTTATAATTTTTAGTATAATTAATAACTAACAATAGGATATGATGATAATATCATACCCTATTGTTGAATTAATACGATTGTATTATTTCGAATTTATACCCAATTAGATACTTTGAGTTTGTTCTGAAGCAAGTTCGTCAAGGGATTTTCCTTTGGTCTCTTTCTTAACAAAGAGAATAGCTGCTAATGCACCAATAACCGCCGGAATGACATAAAACATAAAGGACATTGAGTACCCAAGATTCAGTCCAACGATTATACCGGCGACAATCGGTGCAGCGGCCCCTCCGAATCGACCAAAAGCTTGACACCAAGAAACCCCGGTATTTCTAAACTCAGTGGGATAAGATTCGGCCATAAGTGGCTGTACTGCAGTAATCGCATAATTAACAGCGAACCCAAGGAAAATATTTGCTGCTAAAATTGCTGCAAAACTGCTCCCGATATTTGCCATAATAATAATCGCAACGGCCGAAACCACAAAACTGAAAAGAAGATTTTTTTTACGGCCTATTGCCTCAGCCACAAAGCCGGTTGAGCAATTGGCAATAACCGCGGCAGCATTTTGCGCGACAGCCAAGCCATAAGCAGAAGTTAACTTTAACCCTTTCTCTAACATCAAAGAGGGCAGCCAAGCATTAATACCATAGACAATGAAACAACCCGAAAAATACATAATCCAGACACCCGCAGTAGCAGATCGATATTCCTTAGAGAAAAGAGCTCCAACCCCGGCTTGTTTTGGCCGTTCCGGAACAATCAAGGCTTGAGGATCCCAATCTGTACATTTACCTTTGGCGATTTCCTCGATATACTTTAATTCTTTGACTGCTTCTTCCTTGCGACCTTTATTGGCGAACCAATAAGCGGATTCATGCATTCTGAAATACAAGAAAATCGAGTATAACATAGGAAAGCCGCCAATCAGGTAACAAATTCTCCACCCCACTTTAGGGACAAGGGCAGTAGCAAGAAGGCCGGCAAGCACCCATCCGACGATCATCCAGGCCATACCAAAGGTGATAAAAACAGCACGACGATTCGTTGGTGTCGATTCCGAAAACACCGTCGTTACAACCGGAATACATGCGCCAAGACCGATCCCAGCTACAATACGGAAAAAAGCGAAGGCCATAAAACTATGAGAAAAATAAATAGGTATAGTCAGCAAGGAATATGCAAAAATAGAGTACATTAGAGTTTTCTTACGGCCAAATTTGTCAGAGATAATACCGGAAATTGTACCGCCCAGAACCAAGCCAAGAAGGCTCCAGGAGGATAAACTCCCTTTTTGTACGGCATTTAATGCCCATTCTTGAGCAATTTGTGGCATTGTGTAGGATACGATCATGTAATCATAACCATCAAATACCATGGCCATGCCTAGGAAAAAGAATATTTTCCAAGTAAATTTATTAACACCAAAGGAATCCATTACTTCAGAAACACTAAAGCTTTTCACCAATTATTCTCCTTTCGTAACTTGCACTTTATACAAGAACTCCCAAGAACCGCCATATCTCTCTTTTAGCTCTTCGAAGCCAAGCCTAGATTTGGTTTACATCGATCGGTGAAAAATACTCAACACTATCCCCTTTGCCTCTATCCAAGACTCATGTGAAAGTGAACCCTAAGACAACGTAAAACAATTATGTTATAACGGCTTCTCGATGGGGGAAGCCGTTATAACACCGAGTTTACTCATTGTTCATAAGATAACTCATCGTTCAAATTAATAGTGATAAAGTATAATGGAAACCTAATGTTTTTTAAGGTATAAACATCATAACCTTTTTGCCCTTTTCAGCCATTTTTTTAGCTAATTCCTCTACAGGGCCATATTCCATCGCTTGGCCTAAGCAGTGATGAACACAGGATGGCTTTTCTCCCTTTTCGACCCGATCTTTACATAAATTGCAGAGATCTGTTGGCACGGCAATATAATCCCACTCCCATTTTTCACCTACTGTCTGAAAAGGACCCACTTCAGTGAGTTTAATTCCCCACTTGCCACGAGGAAGCTTTAATTCATTCTTGCAAGCAACTTCGCATGAATGGCAACCCGTGCAATATTCGTAATCAATCAATAATCCATATTGCGACATTTATTTCCCTCCAGTCACTCGTTTTGATTAGATACACTGGACTAATTCAGAGATTACTGCTCCAGCTCATTGCTCTGATATACTACTGTTTTTGGGCAGACATATAGACTTTACTCTTCAGCCTTGTATACCTTGCAGATAATAGCTTTGTAGGGAGCTCCGAAACCGAGCTTTCCAATGTTTTTATGCGGTATCAAAGAATTAACGTTGGATTCCCAAACTCCAAATAAATCTGGCGCTGTACCTTTCTTTTCTGGATACCACCAGCCATGCTGTGCATGGACAACTTTTGGAGAAATTGCGGGAGTCAAATGAGCTTTCTCTTTTGCCTTACCGAACATATTTTCAATGATTACCCAGTCTCCTTCGATAATTCCCAGACGTTTAGCTGTCTCAGGATGGATTTCCATGATCGGATTGGGCACAATTTCACGCAGGCTCGGAACCTGTCTATGTTCGGAATGGAAAGATGCATATGTTCTTGCACCTGTTGTCAGAATTAACGGATATTGCTCAAAAAGCTCCGGTGTACTAATGGGGCTATAAGGGGGTTCCATATAATAGGGCAGAGGATCTTCACCCCATGATTCGAAGAGTACGGAGTAAAGTTCAACCTTCCCTGTTACAGTTAAGAAACCAGGCTCACCGTCCGGTCTTTGCATACCTTTTTCGTACTTTTTATATTCGTATGGAGGGCTGACGATCCCTTTCTCTCTCAGATCATTAAAGCTGATACCCAATTCCGGTTTCAGTTGTTTATCAAAGAAGTCCTCAACAGAGTCATAAGGCCAAGCCTTTGGATTGAGCCGTTTGCCCAGTTCAATGCAAACTTCGATATCCGATTTGCATTCGCCGACATTTAAGGCTTTGTTCATCGCTCCAAGGAAGATAGAATTCCGACCATAGTGAGTGATAACAACGCCGTCATGCTCAGCGAATGAAGGAAGCGGCAGGAAAACATCGCCAAGGCCCATCGCTGTCGGAGTCATAAAGGTATCCTGTACGACATTGAACTCCATTTTCTTAAGCGCGTTATACCATCTTTCAGGTTGTGCCGAACAGGTAGGAGCAAGGAAATTAGAACTGTTAAACCAAGCCATCTTAAGCGGATAAGGTTTGCCGGTTTCAAGAGTATCTAAAGTTGCATCCGGTTGAGTTGTAGCCATTGCTGTCGCAAATCCGGGATATTCCTTGGCGCCGATCCGTTTGTCCCAAAGCTCATCCGAAAGCTCACTTCGAGCATCCATACGCCATTTTCCCATAAGTGCAGCCGGCGGTCCAACGGTAACACCTCCAGGAACGTCGATATTCCCGGTAATGGCAACTATAGCGAGGAAAGCATGTCCAAGTTGAACTCCATTTGGATTTTGGTCAAAAGCCAATCCCCAACCAAATGTGCAAGGTTTAGCATTAGCAATAACCCTTGCAACTTCCACAATTTTTTCTTTGGGTATCCAAGTAATATCTGCAACCTTTTCAGGCGGATATTCCTGAACACGTTCCTTCAGCTCGTCAAAACCGTAACACCAATTTTCCACAAAATCATGGTCATAGAGATCTTCGTTTATGATGACGTTAAGAATGGCGAGAGCAAGAGCCGCATCCGTTCCAGGTCTTAATTGAAGGACATAATCCGCTCTCGTGGCCAGCCAGCTGATTCTGGGGTCAATCATGATGAGCTTACTTCCCCGTTTCATCATGTCAATAACGGCATGACCGAAGAAACCATCAGGGTTTGATTTTAGGGGTTCTTTACCCCATAACACAATATATTCCGGCAGCTTCCACCCGGGATGCTCAAACCGATCTTCAAAGAAACCGGCATAGTCGATTTCAGGATATCCTGCGCCTAAAATATAGTCTGTAACAGAGCATCTGGGTCCATAGCAGGACCAGCCGCTTTGTGAGTAACAAACATTAGGAGTTTGAAGCGCGGCAAAGCCCAGTGGATAGTAATACAGGCAGGCTTCTCTTCCAGTTCCGCCGTACACGACGATGGATTCAGCCCCATATTTTTCTTTAATATCATTAACTTTATCGACGATAATATCCCAAGCCTCATCCCAGGATATTTGCTCCCACGCATCTTCACCGCGTTTCTTCGGATCACGCTTCATGGGATGGGTAATCCGTTGAGGATTGTGGACATACTCAGGAAGTGATAAACACCGAATACACAACCTGCCTTGCGTAATCGGATTTTCCGGGTCCCCTTCAACTTTTACAAGTTTGCCATCCTTAACATGCAATTTCATGCCGCAGCCTACTGGATGATCTCCGGGCGGGGACCATCCGCAAGTTCTAACAACATATTCGCCGTCTTCTTGTTGCGTCCATTCTTTTTGCATTGTATCAACTCACCCTTTCAAGAATCATTTTTAATTTGAAAGACTTGATTAACGTAGGATAAAACCTTGGAAAGAGACCCATTCTGCTGATGAAACACCTCCTTAATGACACAGATTACACTCTACCCGGTTTATCCCTTGACTCAATATATTGCAATAAGTGTGCCAGTTCTAAAATGAAGAGCGGAACCCTGTTAATACAGGGATTATTAGGTTATCTGCAATAAAATTTAAAATAAAACTTTTATCTCTTTTTGCATTGAAATTTTTTAGTAAGAAACTTCACAAGGCTTTGAAATCAAGAGAAGAGGTCAAATCTTTTTTTGAAATAACGTATCAAATTAGGATATTGTTTGTCATGAACATAGGAAAAGAGTAAGATGACAATTGTCTACCAAACAAAGCAATAAAAAAGGAGGCAAACAGATGTGTTGGTCTTGTAATCCATACTGCGGAGGCTGCAAACCTCCTAAGGAAAAGCCTAGAAAATGTACAAAGTGTGGAACTTTTAATTTTGACACTTCGGCACAAGCGTGTAAAAAATGCGGAGCAGAACTGCCCGAACGAGTGAAACCTCCCGTTGTTTATTGTTTGTATAGTGATATGGTGTGTGCTAATCCTTGTGCTAAACATAAAAAATCTCCTGAAAACGGAGGGCCGGTTCCTTGTAAGTTGAATACACCTCCAGAAAATTCCTAATACATTTCTTATAATGATATTGAGTCGCAAAAAAGGAATTTTACGCAGCCCTTGATTTAACTGGATTGTGAATATGCAGACAAGAGTAAAGCATAACAAAAAGGGATTTGTTAATCACTCTATTTTCAAAATCAGAAACCACCGAAGCTATATACGAAGCCGTTTCGCGATGTTTCTTAGAAGTTGGCATATTATTTGCAACATCTATTCAATGAAATGGAACTTCAAACAAAAGCGGGTTATAGATTTCTAAGATTCTTAAGGAGGTGTAACTTGGTTAAGGCATAAACTTCTTTTGTTTGATGTCCAGAAACCGAGTAATTCTTAAAGAATACTATTTTGGAGGCGCGTACCATGAATAAAAAAGAATTTGCAAAGCTTGATCTCGATGCTCAATTCAAACAACTTAATGCAGAGCTTGAAGCTGGTAAAAATATCAACGACCTTATGAAAGAGCTGGATCTGACTAAGGAAGCTATGTTAAAAAACGGTTTTTATGTAGTTTCCGGTAAAATTATGAGGAAACCTGTTAGGGGATATAATGCCAACAAAGACTAAAATTATTTTTGTTTAACTCGATGTTGTAGGATAATTATTGTACTGCGGGCAGGCTCGTTCGATAACGAATAGGCCTGCCCCGCTTTTCTTCAAAGTTATTTCAAATGCCGCTTGGTAAGGTTAAACTATCAAATAATAGGGATGCTTCTATATGAAAATTACAAATGTATCTGCGAATGCGGTTCGTCTCCCTCTTTTAGAACCTTTGAAGTGGGCGAGTGGGCATATGAATTATGCTGATCATGTGCTTGTTCGTATCATGACGGATGAAGAAATTGAGGGAATTGCCGAGTCAATCCCGAGACCTTCACTTTATGGAGACACGCAGGAATCTATTTGTGCGATCATCAACAAATATATAGGACCAAGACTTATTGGAATGGATCCATTGGATATAGATAAAATCTGGGAACAGATGAATACCGTTTATTGGAACTTGACCCCTAAGGGTGCAATAGATGTTTGTCTTTATGACATTATGGGTAAAAAAACCGGACTTCCGTGTTATAAGCTTTTGGGGGGCTATAAAAACAAAATCGCGCTGAGTTGGATGATTGGTCTAAAACCCCTCGAGGCTATGGTTGCAGAGGCAAAAATCAAGTACGCTGAAGGATTCCGGGCTCTAAAGCTCAAAGGGGGACAGGATGCGGATTTTGATATCAAAATGTTCCATACCATTAGAGAGGCGGTTCCAGAGGATTGTATTCTGTATATTGATGCCAATCAAGGCTGGAGTTACGCCGATGCGATTAAGGTTATTACTCAGTTGGAAGGTCTAGCGGCATACTGTGAGGAACCTATTCCGGCATGGGATGATCATGCCCGTATGAAGCTTGCTCGAGAAGTGCGCACACCGATTATGGGTGATGAAAGCTGCTATACACTCCCTGATGTAATCAGGCAACTGGAGATGGATACGCTTGGTCTGGTCAATATTAAAGTTCCTAGAACAGGCTTTACTATTTCTAGAAAAATCAGCGCTGTTTGTGAGGCCTTTAATAAGCCATGTTTGACTGGAACACAGGCTGAGTCGGCATTAGGTGCTTTTGCCTGCCTGCACCTTGCAGCAGCTTCTAAGCAAATCAGTCTCCCCTCTGAGAATTGTTATTACATGTCAGTCAAGGGCAATCTTATCAAGGAAATTCCTAAAGTTGAAAATGGGTATATGTATGTTCCTGAGAAGCCCGGCCTTGGGGTTGAACTGGATGAAGCTGCGGTTGAGGAATATACGATTAAACTATTGTAAGGATAAGGAGTTGTCATTATGTCAAATTATTATCTGGCATGTGCCGATTGTGACTACCAATTTACTGTACCTTCGAGCAGTGGCGATCCATTTCAACACGTTTGTCCTAAATGTTCAAGCACAAACATTCGCCAACGTTTTAGCGTAGTGAATACCATCTGCATCGATCCGATGAAAGAATGTTCGGCTTGCCCTTTCAGCAACAACTGTAGTGCTTCTTAATTTTTTGACTATTATACTGGCTCTACATTTTTCTCTTATATGCAACAAAAAGAAGGGCTTATGCGCCCTTCTTTTTGTATTTAGCTGATGTTTTATACACTTTTATATAATGTATTCCGTTTCATCGTCTGTTACCGCAATCTTTTGCAGTTCTTCAATCTATAGAGCCTTTCTACACAGGATATCCCGGTTTTAGGGAATTGCCGAGTCAATCCCGCGGGCAATCATCAGTAAATTTATCCAATCGATATAACAGGCCTCCTCCTGCAGACTTTAAATTCTGCAAGAGGAGGCCTATCTGTTTCGATGTCCACTTTTAAGAGTTCAGTTCATAATATATTATAGGGGGGTTTTTAGCTTTCAAAGCTAAAGATTATTCAGTTTAATACAAGCTTGTACATTTGTGAAAATGATTTTTTGAAAAATTTAGAATTATCAATTAAGATATATTTACTAGATTTTACAGATATAAAAATGGATGGGGGAGATAAAATGACGGGTGAGGTTTTCTTTACATCGCCACAGAAGGAATTCACAAATTTACTGTATAAAGTTAAAAAAGAATTTAATTTAAGTGTTTCCGTTTGTGAATCTACTTTTGATGATGCTGTACAGATCGCCCGCGACATGATATCTCAAGATCCTAATCGTATCAGTATTTTAGGGAGTGGAGGAGCAACCCTTAATCTTCTGCGTAAAGACATAGGACCACTGCCTTTTGTGAGTATTTACCCGACGGAATATGATTTAATCCTAGCTCTTCAAAAAGCTAAAAAAATGAAATGCAAAGTAGGCGTCTTTTCGGGAGAGACAGAAAAGTTTAGTATAATTACTACGCTTTGTACTGTTCTCAGCCTGCCTGCAAAAGTATATATCTATCATGATTGGCAGGATCTACTGATCAAAATTAAACAGGCACGTCAAGATGGCGTTGAAGTTGTAGTAGGAGCGGGAGAAAAAATTGCCTCTGTTGTTTATTTAAATGGAATGGATTACATCTCTGTATTAGGTGGAGAAAATACCATTCGCAAAGCGCTTGAAAATGCGAGAGCTATTTCAAATTTTCAATTGAGCGAGAGAATAGCTTCATCTCAAGTCAAAACAATAACGGCTTATTCACACGAGGGAATGATCGCAATAAATGATAAGAAAAGATTTACTATATTTAATCATGTTGCGGAGCCAATCTTTGGACTTAATGAACAGGAGGTCTTGGGGAAATCCTTAGACGAATTAAGTCATTTTAAATACTTGGTAAAACTTTTTGATCAGCATGAAAAAAGACTGGGGTTCCTCTATAAGATGCCGAAAGGTGATCTTTTGGTCAATCGCATTCCGAGTTTTGATAAGCGGCAAAATTTAAGCAGTATTTTTATTACATTTAAAGAAGTCGCCAAGAAGCAAGAGGAAGGGAAAGCAAGCCGGGATATTATAGAAAAAGGATTAATCGCAAAATACTCTTTTAAAGATATTTTTCATGTCAATCCCGGGATGGCCGCAGTTATTCAAAAGGCTAAAAAATATGCCAATACGGATGGTATTGTTCTGATTCGCGGTGAAAGCGGTACTGGCAAAGAATTATTGGCCCAGAGTCTGCATAATGGGCACCTGCTAAGAGGTAAATGTCCATTTGTGGCTGTAAACTGCGCTTCATTAGACGATAATTTATTGCGAAGTGAACTTTTTGGATATAGCGAAGGATCTTTTACCGGGGCGAGTAAAGGAGGAAAAGCAGGCCTGTTTGAAATTGCTCAAGGCGGGACGGTCTTCCTTGATGAGATTGGTAAAATGAAGTTGGATTTGCAGGCAAATCTGCTTCGCGTATTGCAGGAAAAAGAAGTTCGAAGAATCGGAAGTGATCGCGTTATTCCAGTGGATGTAAGAGTTATCGCCGCTTCCAATGAAGACTTAGAAGCCCTGGTTAGAAAAGGGGCTTTTCGTGAAGACTTATATTTCCGTCTTAATGTGTTGAAATTAACCCTACCTCCTTTAAGAGAAAGAAAGGATGATATTCCCTGTCTCGTTAAGTTTTTTGTTGAGAAATTAACCGATAAGTATAATAAACTAAACTTTGAATTATCGGAGCTACACTTAAACAAAATAGCAAAACAGGAATGGTACGGAAATATCAGACAGCTTCAGAATTTTGTTGAGAGATGTGTTATTTTAGCAGATAGTGAAAGCGAATGGGAAGATACTGTCCTTGAATTATTAGCCGAGGAAGAACGGGTTCAAATTCTTAATCAAATCAATGAAGGAACTGCAGACGATAAAATTAATGTACGGATTAGTACCCTTGAAGAAATGAACGCCCAAATTATTCAAAGTGTAAGAGCGAGAACTAGCCTTAATAATACTGAATTAGCCATGAAATTAGGAATAAGTCGTCCCACCCTGCTAAAAATGCTTAATCGAAACTTAAGTGCATTTTCTGTTGAGCTGTAACTTAATAATCATAAAGTTTAATTAAACTTACAACTGTCCTTGACTTTCCTTGTGGAAGTTGAGGGCAGTATTTTTTGTACTATCAGGAAGCTATTTATGCTTATTTTCTCATGTAAAAAATTTTTACAGAGGTGTAAAGAATCTTTACTTTATTTCTTTTTAAGAATAATTTCATTTTCACAAAACAGATTTCATCGGTTTTTAATAGTGGTCCCGCTTTGGCATGATAATTGCATAATATTTTAAATATACAGAATTATTTATTCAATTACTTTGTTGGAGGTGAACATGAGATCGAGAAAGGGCTGCAAATCTAGACAGCTCAAAGACCATTTAGAAAGATAAGTCGAGGGGAGACAAAAGAGATGGAAAGATGGAAGGAAATTGAGCACGTACCTGCACCGGCTATTGCGCCCAAATTTGGCCCGCTCACGGGAATGCGAGTGCTGATGACAGGAAGTATTGTGGCAGCCCCGTTTGCAGCATCTTTGCTTGCAGAATATGGAGCTGAGGTTATTCATGTTGAACGGCCCGGCGTAGGGGATCCCTATCGTGAGCAAGCACCTGTGGTAAAGCAGGGTGATCAAAGAGTGAGTACCGTCTGGATTCAGGAAGCACGGAATAAGTTGAGTTTATCACTTGAAGTGAACCTAAAGATTCCAGAGAGTAAAGAGATATTTCTTTCCCTCATCAAAAATTGTGATGTTTGGGTGGAGAATATGGTCTGGATTGAAAAGTTAGGGATAACTGAAGAAATGCTTTTTGAAGTGAACCCTAAACTTGTTATCGCACATATCAGCGGTTTTGGAAGACCCCAGTTTGGTGGTGTGCCTGAGGAATGTAACCGGCCATCCTATGATCCTATTGGTCAAGCCGAAGGTGGGTTTATGTTCATCAATGGTTTTCCTGAACCTATGCCGCCGTCTCCAGCAACTGGATTTATGAACGATTATATAACTGCTTTGTTTGCGGTCAATGGGATTTTAATGGCTTATCTGCATGCGCAAAAGACTGGCCAGGGTCAGGCCATTGATATTTCACAAATTGAGTCGATGAGCAAGGTTTTGAGCGATTTATTTGTTCAACGGTTCCTGCTCGGCAGAACTAAGCAAAGAGGAGGAAATAAAATACCGATTTTCCAACCGGCGAACTTATTCAAAACAAAGGATGAGAGATACCTCTACATTGGTGCCTACGGTTCCTTCGTTTTTGGGCGATTCATCAAAGCTTTAGAACTTGATCCCAATAAGTTTACCCACGAAGCGGCAGGTGGATCACCTGAGGCCTTGAATTCGGAAATCGGTCTCGAGTTAAATCAGCTGACGATGGATTGGGTTGCAGCGCATGATGCCGAAGAGGCTAAGCAGCATTTGCTCAGCTTCAAGGTTCCCTGCGGCATCGTCAAAACTGCCGAAGATTTAGTGGATAGTGAACACTACCAGAAACGCGGGGATTTTGTTGAATATAAAGACGAGACACTGGATCAAATCGTCAAAGCTTTTGGATTCAATCCGAAGATGAGTCAAACTCCGGCTAAGGTATGGCGCGGGGCTCCGAAACTTGGGCAAGATACCGATGCAATTCTTCAAAAAGTACTCCATTACGATGATGGCGAAATTGCTAACTTTAGACAACAGGGGGTCATTTAGAGAGAAAGACAGGGTGACTAAAAATGAATAATATGTCAATCTCTCAAATCATTGATCAACTCGGCGTTTCCAAATACACGTATAGGACCTACTTTTTGGTGGGTCTCACCCTGATATTTGCGGGTTTCAATTATATGATTATTTCTTATACAATGCCGCAAATTGCACAAGAATGGGCGCTAACGAAGATCCAAACGGGAAGTCTCGCTTCATGGAGTCTTCTAGGATTGATGATTGGCGGGATGACTGCAGGCATCATTTCAGATCGCATGGGGAGGAAAAAGAGCCTTGTTATTTTTACCCTTGTTTTTTCCTTGCTGACCTTTCCGATCTATTATGTGCACAGTTTTCAGGTCTTCGCAATTCTTAGGATATTAGGCGGAATTGGGTTTGGAGCTTGCATTCCTATTGCTATCACGTTAATGGCTGAAAATGTTCCCACAAAAACGAGAGGTTTTTTTACCTCATCAATCATGTCTTTTTATGTTTTGGGGTGGGTCCTTGCCGGAATTGTCTCGATTCAGGTTGTTCCCGCGTATGGATGGAGAGTTTGTTATCTCCTGGGAGGAATACCGGCCCTATACGCCTTGGTTTTAATGGGAACTATTCTCGAATCACCTCACTGGTTTCTAAGTCAAGGAAGAGAAGGCGAATCAATAGCAGTAATTAGGCGAATCGAAGTAATTGCCAAAGGGAAAGCAGAAGATTATGAACCTGGAAGCCTAGTAATTCCAATTCCTCCGGAAAAGGTGGGAATAGGTGCTTTATTTTCTCCGGAATATCGGAAAGCAACCTTGACGTTTTGGATCATCTATTTCATGGGCTCCGTAGTTATTTATGGGATTAACGGATGGCTGCCAACGCTTCTCGTAGGAAAAGGATATGGATTAGTTAAGGGGTATTCGTTCGCTGTTCTCCAAAATGTTTTTGGAGCAGTCGGTGGATTTGTAACAGGGTATATGGCGGACAGGATTGGCCGCAAAACAAACAATATTATCGGTTGGGTCTTGACTGCGGCTGCCGTTGTCTTGATAGGAATTGCTTCCAATCAATGGCAGGTCGTTATTTCCGGAGCTCTGGTTGGTTTTGCTATGAATTATGGCTTGAGCGGAGTTCAACCCCTTCTGGCTGAGGCATATCCTACGGAATTTAGGAGTACCGGTATTTCTTGGGCCCAATCCTTCGGACGGGTCGGAGGGTTTCTCAGTCCTATTGCCGCAGGCTATGTTCAACAGATGGGTATTGGGTTCACGGGTACCTTTATATTCTTTGCAATTCCAGCTGTTATCGCTGCCTTAACGGCTTTGTTTATTGCCGAAACAAAGGGAAGAAGTATCGAAAAGATGAGCACAAAAGCTTAAGAACCGGGACAAAACAAAGGAACTGTGAATTCTTATTCAATAAAGGAAAGAGAGTGAGAACTATGACAATCATTAAAGGAGGAAGCTTCCTTTTAGGTCAAACCGATCCCCAACGTGTATTTACCCCGGAAGATTTTACACTTGAGCATAAAATGCTTTTGCGGACAGCCATGGGTTTTGTTAAGGATAAGGTTATTGCTCAAATGGACGATCTTGAAGCTAAAAAAGAAGGGCTTATTGAGGAACTTCTTAAGGGTACAGGCGATTTGGGTTTAAACGGTTCTGATATTCCTGAAGAATTTGACGGCATGGAAATGGATAAGGTCAGTACGACCATCATCTCTGAATCGATCGGCTGGTCAGGTTCCTTTGCGATGACCCATGGCGGTCAAACCGGTATCGGCAGTATGCCTATCGTTATGTTCGGCACCCGTGAGCAAAAAGCTAAATATTTACCGGGAATTGCCTCGGGGGATTTAATTGGTGCTTATGCCTTAACTGAACCCGGAGCTGGCTCCGACGCATTAGGAGCTAAAACGCGAGCAGATTTAAGTCCGGATGGGAAGTATTACATTCTTAATGGCAGTAAACAGTTTATTACGAATTCCGGTATGGCTAGCTTCTTCATCGTGTATGCCAAAATCGACGGCCAAAAATTTACAGCCTTTATTGTCGATGCAAACTCTGGGGGCCTTTCTACCGGGGCAGAAGAGCATAAAATGGGAATTAAAGGTTCTTCAACACGGCAAGTCATTTTTGAGGATGTCAAAGTTCCGGTTGAAAATGTCTTATATAAAATTGGCAAAGGGCATGTCGTAGCCTTTAATGTTTTAAATTTAGGACGGTATAAATTAGCCGCTAATGCCTTGGGCGCTTCCAAATATGCGCTGGAACTGTCTGCAACTTACGCCAATGAAAGGAAGCAGTTTGGTACTCCTATTGCCAGTTTTGGAATGATTAAAGAAAAACTGGCGAACATGGCGATTAAGACCTATGTCACGGAAAGTATGGTCTATCGTACAGGCGGGCTTTTGGATGAAATGATGGAAAGTCTCGATACTTCGGGAGATGATGGCGGTCAGGTTGTTGCTAAAGGAATTGAGGAATATGCCATTGAGTGTTCAATCAATAAGATCTTTGGCACAGAAACCCAAGCCTATGCAGTCGATGAAGGAGTCCAAATTCACGGCGGCTATGGATTTATCAGTGAATATACCATTGAAAGACTTTACCGTGACGCCCGTATCTTCCGGATCTTCGAAGGAACAAATGAAATTAATCGGACTATCATTCCAACAGCTTTGCTGAAGCGTGCTGAAAAGGGAGAATTACCGCTTCAGGAAGCCATTGATAAATTTAAGTCGCAAATTGCTGAAGGCAATATCGTTAGACAAGGGGAAGAGGGCCTGGTGCAGGCAGCAAAGGATATTTTCCTGCTGACCTTAGATGCAAGCCATAAGAAATACGGTGATGGGCTGAGAGATCAACAAGAAGTTGTACAACGGTTAGCTGATATAGCCATTCAAACATTTGGAATGGAGAGCGCGTTGCTCCGGACTCTGAAGTCTATTGAAAATGAAGGCGAAACCAAGTCGAAACTCAAACTGAGTATGACTAAGGCTTATATTAATTCAACGATAGATGTTCTGAAATACACAGCCAAGGAAACGCTGACTGCCCTTGCTGAAGGTGAAGAACTGACTCAATATCTGGCTGATCTCGAAAAGTTGACCCAATATAATCTCCAAAATACGGTTGCCTTGAAACGGGAAATTGCTGCAGTTATCTCTGAAAACGGAAAGTACACGGTGTAAGATGCACTGCACATGAGCAGCAATGCAGATAATCCGTAGTCAATAAATAGAAAAATAGAGGAGGAAATTACGATGTCAATTCAAAAAGTTGGAGTTCTTGGTGCAGGTTCAATGGGAGGCGGAATTGCTCACTTGGCAGCGGTTAAGGGCCTTCAAGTGGTTCTCTGTGATGTTGAACAACGTTTCCTTGATGGTGCTGTTAAACGAATCACCGGTTTTCTTGATAAAAACGTAGAGAAACAAAAAATGACGGTTGAGGAAAAAGAAGCGGTTCTCAGTCGCATTACGACAACAACAAACATGGAAGATTTTGCATCGGTTCCCTTGGTTATCGAAGCGATTTTCGAGGATTTAAATGTGAAGAAGACGGCTTTTGAAAAACTGGATAAGATTTGCGGACCTGAAACGGTTTTGGCTTCTAATACATCATCTATGTCCATTACCACATTAGCCAATGCTACATCTCGCCCAGACCGTGTTGTCGGGATGCATTTCTTCAATCCGCCCCTTGTTATGAAATTAGTTGAAGTGATTCGCGGCTACTACACTAGCGATGAAACGGTGTCTATTGTTTCTGATGCTTCCAAAGCGATGGGAAAAACTCCGGTAGAAGTTAAAAAAGACACCCCGGGATTTATCGTTAACCGGATCATGATGCCGCAATTTCTCGAAGCCATTCGCATTGCTGAGGAAGGAATCGCTTCTATAGAAGACATCGATACGGCGGTTAAGCTCGGATTAAATTATCCGATGGGTCCTTTCGAACTGATGGACTTCACGGGAGTGGAAATTTCCCTTCATGTTTCGGACTATTTTGTCGACGAATACAAAGATATGAAATGGAATGCCCCCCAACTTTTGAAGAACCTCGTTCGCGCCGGACGTCTTGGCAAGAAAACTAATGCCGGCTGGTATGACTACAACAAATAAGATTTTTAGGGCTTAAATCCGAGGGGGATAATTTGAAAAAGGTTGATTCAATTATCCCCCCAGTTAAAAAGGAGGGCTAATGATGTCAGGTCAAAAAGTCGTTGAACTCGTCATTGATGAGGGAGTCGGAGTTATTACGATCAATAACCCTCCCGTGAATGCACTGACTTTAGATGTCAGAGCACAGCTAAAGGATGTGCTGCAGGAGGTTGAGCAAAATGCAGATATTCGGGCCATTGTTATTACCGGAGCGGGGCCAAAGTGCTTTGTAGCGGGCGCGGATATTAAGGATTTCCCGAATCAGTTTGAAGTAGGACCTCGTGAAAATGCCACAATCTATAAAGAAATGTTTTCGTACTTAGAAAACACACCCCGGCCTGTTGTTGCGGCTTTAAATGGCTTGGCCCTGGGCGGCGGTTTAGAACTTGCTTTATCCTGTGATCTTAGAATCGCGGATGAAAAAGCCAAATTCGGTTTGACCGAAGTCACGCTCGGACTTGTTCCCGGTCTTGGGGGTACACAGCGTTTAGCACGGTTAGTAGGACCGGCTAAAGCAAAAGAGCTTTTATTTACAGGGAAAATGGTTAAAGCGGATGAGGCAATGCAGCTTGGATTGGTTAACCAAGTTGTTCCGAATGGTGAGGCCCTAAATGAAGCGCTAAAGCTGGCTAAGAAATTGGCAAAAAGTGCCGGGGTTGCTATCGGTTACGATAAATACTTAGTGAATAAAGGACTTGAGCTTAATTTAGAAGATGCGCTGGAACTGGAAATGCAGTATGTTGAAAAGGTTTTCAAAACGGAAGATCTTCGTGAAGGACTGGATGCCTTTATCAATAAGCGTGAAGCAGTATTTAAAAACGCTTAAACGTGGTCATAGTAGCGAGTAGCAGGAGGGTTAGTCTATGAACATTGTAGTACTTGTGAAACAAACATTTGATACAGAAGCGAAAATTGTTCTTAACGCTGAAGGGAAAATTGATGGTAATGGAGTTAATCTCGTTATCAATCCTTTAGATGAATATGCTATTGAGGAAGCTCTTCGCCTGAAAGAAAAATTGGGTGGCGACGTTACAGTTGTTACCTTAGGCGGCGATCGCGCTCAAGAAGCGATTCGCACCGCTTTAGCGATGGGTGCAGATAAAGCCATTCTCGTCAATGATCCTGCTCTCGGTGAAGTTGATGAAGTCGTTGCCGCTGAAATCCTGGCAGCAGCTGTAAAAACACTGCCCTGTGACATTCTCTTAGCTGGAGTTATGGATACCGATAATGGTTCCGCTCAAGTTGCCGTTCGCCTCGCTGAGAAATTAGGTGTTTCTTCGATCAGCAGTATCACGAAGCTCGATGTCGCTGAAGGTAAAGCTGTCGGTGTTCGGGTTATTGACGGAGGCAATGAGACTTTGGAAGTCAGTCTTCCGACCGTAGTGACTGTGGTTCAAGGAATCAACGAACCCCGTTACCCCTCCGTGGCCGGAATCATGAAAGCGAAGAAGAAACCGCTTTCGAACGTAAAAGCAGCTGATTTGGGGCTGAACGCTTCTGATTTGGTCGCTCAGATGAAGACCATGAAATTTACCTTGCCCATCCCACGTCAAGGAGGTAGAAAACTTCCGGGTGAAGCAGCGGAAGCTGCGCATGAATTAGCGCGTTTATTGCGTGAGGAAGCGAAAATCCTCTAAATATGAGATGAACAATGGTAAAGGAGCGAGTGTTATGCCAAAAGGAATATGGATTTTTGTAGAACAATATAATGGACAAATTCGCAAAGTATCCCTTGAACTCTTAAGTCAAGGGCGTAAAATCGCCGATCAAAGCGGTGAACCCCTAATTGCAGTCATTGCCGGTGAAGGCATCCGTGACCTCGCTGGACAAGCGGCAAGCTATGGAGCCGATCAAGTCTATCTCTTGGACTCCCCTGAATTGAAACAATATACCACCGGAGCTTATACTTCAGCCTTCAACAAGCTGATTAAAGACAATGATCCGGTAGCGTTCTTGCTCGGTCATACCGCGCTGACGAAAGACTTAGCCCCGCGTTTAGCGCAGCGTTTAGGCGTCGGTTTAGCTTCAGACGTTGTCGACATGGAAACGGATCCCGAAAAATTCCTCGTGTTTAAACGCCCAGTCTATACCGGAAGTGCGTATAGTTTTGTCGGAACAACCACTCGTCCCGTGCTTGCCACGATTCGTCCGAAATCCTTCGTCCCGTCTGAACCGGATACTTCCCGTCAAGCCGAAGTTGTGGATGCAGCAGTGAGTGTTGATCCTGCAGACTTAAAGACGATTATCAAAGATATCGCGATTGCCGTCTCGAGCCGTCCAGCGCTTACAGAAGCTGATTTCATTGTTTCCGGCGGCCGGGGAATGAAAGCACCGGAGAACTTTAAAATTCTTGAAGAATTGGCGGACATCGTTGGCGGAGCCGTAGGAGCTTCCCGTGCAGCTGTCGATTCAGGATGGATCGATAACAAATTCCAGGTTGGACAAACCGGAAGTATGGTTGCCCCCACACTGTATATTGCCTGCGGCATCAGCGGTGCTATTCAGCATCTTGCAGGAATGGGCTCTTCGAAGTTCATTGTGGCCATCAACAAAGACCCTGACGCGAACATCTTTAATGTCGCAGATTACGGGATTGTCGGAGACTTGTTTGACGTCGTGCCTCTACTCACTCAAGAATTCAAGAAATTAGTCAATGAATAGCTCTCTTTAATCTGAGGAGTAAACAAGATAAATTGAATCCTTAAAGTGAAGAAGAGAGGAAAAGATATGATTACACGTGAACTGTACTGGAACATTCACGGACATTGGTTAGTTTATCCCTTGTTTTTGATCGCCGTAGGCTTTTTAGTATATGGATATTATAAACGCCTGCACCTTTGGAAGATGGGGCAGCCTGAAAACCGCTGGCAAGATATCAAAGCCGGAATTAAAGACCTCGTGGTCTATGGCTTATTTCAGAAAAGAGTGCTTAAAGATCCTTTCCCGGGAGTCATGCACGTCTTTATTTTCTGGGGCTTTGTTATTCTCGCTTTTGCAACCACGATTGTCGCGCTTCAAGCTGACTTAGGAATGAACCTTTTCCACGGCGGGTTATATGTTTTCATTAAATTATCGGCCAATCTTTTTGGCTTATTAGCAATCGTCGGTTTGCTCATGGCCATTTGGCGGCGTTACATTACGAAGCCTGACCGTCTTGATAATAAAATGGACGATGGAATCTTACTTGCCCTTATTTTAATCATCCTCGTTACCGGGTTTTTGATTCAAGCGGTTCGTATGGCTGCGAAACCTGATCCCTGGGCGATTTACGGATTTGCAGGCTATTGGATGGCCTCGCTGTTCCAAGGCATGAGCCCTGAGAGCCTGGGGGCTTTCCACCGCTTCTTATGGTGGTTCCATCTCGTCTTGGCCATGACCTTTATCGGCTACCTTCCGTATTCCAAGCTCTCGCATATTGTCTTAGGCCTAGCCAATCAATTCATGAGAAAACGGGGTCCGATCGGAATTCCGGAAACGATTGATTTTGAGGACGAAAGCCTAGAAACCTTTGGTAAAAGCAGACTGACCGAGTTTTCCTGGAAAACGCTCTTTAACACCGATGCGTGCATCCGCTGCGGACGCTGCCAGGACAATTGCCCCGCCTACTTAAGCGGAAAGCACTTAAGCCCGAAACGCGTCATCCAAGACATGCGCGTCTACATGGAAGAAATGGGTGAAGCCCGGCAAAAACACGCGACCGCTAACCCGGCCTCTGCTGCGTCCGCTCAAGGTGCTGAAGAAGTCGCCGCTGCTGTGGAAGCTCCGACTGAAGAAGAACTCGGCTTGCGCGCTCTGATCGGGGAAGTCATCCCCGAAGAAGATCTTTGGGCCTGCACAACCTGCCGTTCCTGTGAACAGCAATGTCCGATCTTCGTTGAGCATGTCGACAAAACCATCGATATGCGCCGCAACTTGGTTCTGATGGAATCCCGCTTCCCGAGTGAAGCGCAGCTCGCCTTCAAAAACATGGAGAATAACGGAAACCCCTGGGGTATCGGCTGGACCAGCCGCGCAGACTTCCTGACCGGAATCGGCGTAAAAACCATCGAGGAAAACCCAGAAGCTGAAATACTCTATTGGCCGGGATGTTCCGGAGCCTATGATGCCCGCAACCAAAAAGTTTCGGCAGCCTTTGTTAAACTCATGCAGAAGGCTGACGTCAACTTCGCCATTTTGGGCAATGAAGAAAAATGCTGCGGAGACTCTGCCCGTAAATTAGGAAATGAATATCTCTTCTATTCCTTAGCCACCGAGAATATTGAAGTCATGAACGGTCACGGCGTCAAGAAAATCGTCACCCAGTGCCCGCACTGCTTCAATATCCTGAAAAATGAATATCCGGAGTTCGGCGGGAAATATGAAGTGATCCACCATACCGAGTATTTAAATGAATTAGTCCAATCCGGACGGCTTCAATTCAACAACACCTCGGCGAATGATCAAAAAACGATTACCTACCATGATTCCTGCTATCTCGGCCGTTACAACGAAATCTACACACAACCGCGTGAACTGCTCAAAGTGGCAGGGCTTGAGGTCCGTGAGATGGCGCATAACCATGAAAAGAGCTTCTGCTGCGGAGCCGGAGGCGGTCGGATGTGGTTAGAAGAGAAAGAAGGAGAACACATCAACAACATGAGAACCGATGAAGCTCTTAAAATTGGAGTGGATCTGGTAGGAACAGCCTGCCCATTCTGTCTGACGATGATCAATGACGGCATTGCGGCGAGAGAGGCCGAAGAAAAAGTGAAGGCCCTCGATATTGCTGAAATTCTTGCAATGAAAGTTTCTTAATTCAGTTAAGACCAATTAACTTAATGCAATCCCATAAAAAAATAAATATATATTTTTGAGGAGGTTTTTCACATGTATTCAAAAGCGTATGTTCCTTATGGCGGTTATTACAGCACCCCATTTGCACGTTGGCAGGGCAGTCTGCAAAATGAACATTCGGTTGAACTTGCAGCTGCAACCGCAAAAAGATGGTTGGCATCACGGGAAATCGATCCCCAAATCTTCGAATATCTTAACTTTGGCAAAACCATCGGACAACTTCATACATTCTATGATGCACCTTGGGCAGCAGCTCTCATGGGTGCTCCGGATATCCCGGGGATGAGCGTATCTCAAGCCTGTTCCACATCGACAACTGTTATCAATAATGCAGCGACAGGTCTTGAAACAGGGGCTTATGACACAACCTTCTGCTTGGTCACAGACCGCGCTTCCAATGGTCCTTTCACCCTCTGGCCGAATCCAGTGGGCGCCGGCGGCGAAATGATTCCCGAAAACTGGATGATGGATAACTTCGCTAAAGATCCCTGGGGCGGAGTCGCCATGGTTCAAACAGCGGAGAACGTG